>NZ_JAVKPV010000034.1:0-1339 GCF_040981075.1 Kocuria sp. CPCC 205263
GAAATCAAAGTTCTTCAGGAGTATAAAGAAAAAGCACACCGGGAACTTTGCCGGGTACGTGACGAACAGAAAACTTTCGGAAAAATAAAAGAGGAGTTCTATAAATTAAAATATTGTAGTACAGTTGTTTATATGGTTCCAAGAGCGTAAATTTGCAGAAAATAAGAATTTTATAATGAACAAGTTATCCCGATACCGTAAGCTTCGTTATAATCAACTATTTGAGTCAGAGAATCGTGAATTGCGTTTGAATGAAATGGGCAATCCTCTTGAAGTGTTGTCTCAGTATGTTGATTTTGAGATCTTTCGTCCTACTCTTGAATCAGCCCTTTTTACCGGAGAGCGCAAAAGTAATGCCGGTCGTCCGCCGATAGACTGTGTGCTGATGTTCAAGGTCTTGTTTCTTCAGCGTTATTATGGTTTGAGTGACCATCAGATAGAGTATCAGATAGTTGACCGTACGAGTTTCCGCAAGTTTCTTGGTATTGAATGTGTTGACGATGTTCCTGACGAGAAGACGGTGTGGAAGTATCGCGAACTCCTGACAAATACAGGCGTTTATGACAAGCTTTTTTCGGAATTTCATAGTTTCATGGAAAGTAAGGGTCTGCAATTCAATGAGGGTCGCATCATTGATGCCAGTTTTGTTATTGCCCCTCGCCAACGTAACACCCGTGATGAAAATGAGCAGATAAAACAGGGAGCGGGTGATAAGTTGTGGAATGACAATCCCCACAAGAAGTGCCACAAGGATGTAGATGCCCGCTGGACAAAGAAGCGTGATGAGACTTTTTACGGCTACAAGCAGCATACTAAAGTTGAGAAACGCAATAAGATCATACTTTCTTATGATACCACGTCGGCAGAAGTGCATGATTCCAAAGGCTTTGAAGGACTGCTGGATGAAAAAGACGAAGGCAAGGACTTGTATTTGGACGCCGGTTATGTCGGACAAGAGGAGATTGTAAAACAGCATAAGATGAATCCGATAATTTGCGAAAAGGGCTACCGTAACCGTCCGCTTACCAAGGAGCAGAAATCAGACAATAGGAAAAAATCCAAGACACGTTGCCTTGTCGAGCATGTATTCGGGTTTGAGGAACAAACCATGCGTGGACTTGTGGTGCGTACAGTAGGGCTTATTCGTGCTAAAGCCAATGTAGCACTCACCAGTCTTGTGTATAACATCAGTCGTTACACGCAAATAATCAGGCTGAAACCTGAGTTGTTGGGGTGAATTATGCCTGCACATCCAATTTTTACAACAGCCCCAAGTTAATTATTGTAAAAATTTTTTGGGGGGGGGTAGAAAATATTCGCTAAATTTGAAAGACTAAAC
>NZ_JAVKPV010000056.1:0-617 GCF_040981075.1 Kocuria sp. CPCC 205263
CGATTGTTCCTCCTGCGGGGCCAACAGACATCACGTTTGCCGAAATACCGGCAAAGCTGGGAAGCTGGTAAAATTCAACGGCGGCCTCCCAGGTTTGGAGTTGCAATAATTCATCTTGATCGTTCATATGGAACGTAAGAAACCAGCTTGTGCTAGGGGCAAAATAGGCCGTGACCCCCGTACCTGTTGTTCGAAACGCCAGTGCATATGCAATTCCAGTGACATTGGTTTTGAATAAGGCTTTACCATCAATGCTACCCACCTGCAGGTTAGCCTGTGTTAAGGTGAAGATGTTTTCTCCATGTTTGCCAGCTGAACATAAACTTCTTAACTGAGGGGTCAGGCTAAGGGGATAGAGTGCACTGATTTTCGTGGGGGCAATGACGGTATCAACCGTTTTCAGCGTTGGTTTTCCACCCGTAAAGTCCCCAACAGACCGTGTTTGATCATCGTTAATCTGGCACTCCACGGCTGCCCTGGCGTGAAAGGTACTCATGATTAAAACGACAAATAAAATAATAAAATGTGGGAAAGCTGTTGTCCCAGGACTGTGTGCCATTGTTATTCCTTGTGGCGATGCCTGTTAGTTATATGTCACGCTGACCAATACGCGCGCG
>NZ_JAVKPV010000057.1:0-617 GCF_040981075.1 Kocuria sp. CPCC 205263
TCCCGCGCCGGGCCAGGGCCCGCAGGGCGGAGCGGGCCGCGTGGCAGCCGGCCATGCCGTGCACCCCGCCGCCGGGCGGGGTGGAGGACGAGCACAGGAAGACGCCGGGCACCCCGGTGGCGTAGGGGTCGGCCTGCACGACGGGCCGGAACAGCTGCTGCAGCCCGTCCAGGGAGCCGCCGCCGATGTCCCCGCCCACGAGGTTGCCGTTCCACGCCTGCAGGCCCGACGGCGGGGTGTCGACCCGGGCCAGGACCCGGTCGCGGACCCCCGGCGCGAAGCGCTCGAGCTGGGTGAGCACCCGCTCCCCGGCCGCCGGGTCGTCGCAGCCGTGCGGGACGTGGGCGTAGGCCCACAGCACCTGCCGCCCGGCCGGGGCCCGCGACGGGTCGGCGGCCCCCTGCTGCGCCACGAGCACGAACGGGCGCTCCGGCAGCCGCCCCGCCCGGGCCTGCGACTCCGCAGCATCGATCTCCGCGAGCGTCCCGCCCACGTGCACGGTCCCCGCCTGCCCCACGCGCGGGTCGCGCCACGGAACGGGCCCGTCCAGCAGCAGGTCCACCTTGTAGGACGCCGTCCCGTAGCGCCAGCGGGCCAGGGCCCGCCGGTACCGGGGC
>NZ_JAVKPV010000035.1:0-1260 GCF_040981075.1 Kocuria sp. CPCC 205263
CGCCGTGCCGCTCGATGACAACCTCCCGCCGCGCGTCTACGAGCCGGTCACGGCGTTCGTGCTCCACCGCGCCGGCCTGGCGGACTACCTCTGAGGGCCCCCCGGAGCCCGGGACCCCCGCACCGGGGACCGGTGCGGGGGTCCCGGGCTCGGGAGCGGCGGGCTCAGCGTTCGCGTTCGCCGCGGATGAAGGCCTCCAGGTCCGCCCTGGCCACGTCGTCGGGTAGCTGCAGGTGCGGGGACTTCATGAAGTACGCCGACGCGGAGGTCAGCGGGCCCCCGATCCCGCGGTCCGCACCGATCTTCGCCGCCCGGATCGCGTCGATGATCACCCCGGCCGAGTTCGGTGAGTCCCACACCTCCAGCTTGTACTCCAGGGAGATCGGGGCGTTGCCGAAACCGTGGCCCTCCAGGCGCACGAAGGCGAACTTGCGGTCCTCCAACCACGGCACGTGGTCCGAGGGCCCGATGTGCACGTCCTTGGTCCCGAACTCCCGGGCCACGTTGGAGGTCACCGCCTGGGTCTTGGAGATCTTCTTCGACTCCAGCCGGGTGCGCTCGAGCATGTTCATGAAGTCCATGTTCCCGCCCACGTTGAGCTGGTAGGTGCGGTCCAGCACGTAGCCGCGGTCCTCGAACAGCTTCGCCAGCACCCGGTGGGTGATGGTCGCCCCGATCTGGGACTTGATGTCATCGCCCACGATCGGCACCCCGGCGGCGGTGAACTTCTGCGCCCACCCGGGGTCGGAGGCGATGAACACCGGCAGCGCGTTGACGAAGGCCACCCCCGCCTCGATCGCGGCCTGGGCGTAGTACCGGTCGGCCTCCTCCGAGCCCACCGGCAGATAGGACACCAGCACATCCACCTGCGCGTCCTTCAGGACCTGCACCACGTCCACCGGCGCCTCGGCCGACTCCTGGACCACCTCCCGGTAGTAGGACCCCAGCCCGTCCAGGGTCGGCCCGCGCTTCACGGTGACCCCGGTGTGCGGAACCTCGGCGAAGACCAGGGTGTTGTTCTCCCCGGCGCCGATCGCCTCGGCGAGGTCGAGCCCGACCTTGGCGGCGTCGACGTCGAAGGCGGCCACGAACTGCACGTCGCCCACGTGGTAGTCACCGAAGACCACGTGCATCAGCCCCGGCACCGTGGCGGCCGGATCGGCTCCGGCGTAGAAGTGCACGCCCTGGATCAGCGAGGAGGCGCAGTTGCCGACACCGGCGACGGCCACGCGAATGGGATGGTGGGACACGGGACTCCTT
>NZ_JAVKPV010000058.1:0-607 GCF_040981075.1 Kocuria sp. CPCC 205263
CCATACCAAACACTGGTAATAACACTACCGTTTATTTTATCTATAGAATATTGCGAGTCTTTACAATGAAACCACTTAATAAATCAGTGATTACTGTTGCTATTTTTGGTGCTCTTTTTGCTGGTTCAATGAATATTGCTTATGCTTTTGATTTCGCCACTGATGCAAATGGCTCTACTCAATGGGCGGAAAACATTCAAGGTCAAGTAGATGGGCTTTCTAATGATGATTATCTAAACGGTGAAGCAATCAAAGCCGCTCAAACTATAGCTACTAATGCAGAAGGTAAAGCTGATAGCGCGATTAGTGAAGCTAGCTCTGCTCTTAGTCTGGCTGGTAGCGCTAAAACTGATGCTAAAACTGCTCTTGATGCTGCTGACACTGTAGGTCAAAAATTAACTACTGTTGGTAACGCTCTGCAAGGTGAGATTAATCAAGAGAAAATTGATCGTGATAACGCCGATCACTTGATTATGACTACTGTTGATAATCATGATGTGCTGCTTAATGATCATGAAACACGTATTGCTGCACTGGAAAACCAGCCTACCCCGAAAGATGGTATTGATGGTAAAAACGGGATCGATGGTAAAGATGGGGCTACAGG
>NZ_JAVKPV010000059.1:0-604 GCF_040981075.1 Kocuria sp. CPCC 205263
TTCTCACCTGAATTTTTCAATACCGTGGCTATCTGGAATGTTAACGCTGGCGAACCAGCTGCGGTGCCACAGCCTGAATCTGAAGAAAAGACGGAATGGGACGACAACAAGGCACAGGAAGAAATTAAAATTGTTGCGCAACTCGACCAGGCATCCCGGGCAGCTTGTCTGGCACTGTTCGGCCCGGTCCCTGGAATCACTTCAGCGCAGTACGGCCAGATCGTCGATCTGAAGAATGATGATGAACCCAGCGTTGCCCGCGAGCTGGCCGAAGCACTATCCAAAGAAACACGATCGCTGGCCCTGGCACCGGAACGGCAGGAGCAATTACTCGCCTGGGTACGTGAGAACACAAAAGAATCTGCACAGTGGCCGGACATTAAAAAGCAGATCACTAAATGGATCGATACGCCGATTGATAAGCGACCTCAGCCTGTTAGCACTAACACCGAAGAAAACCGCACGGACACTGACTCCACTCTGGGCGGAGGAAACAAGACAGACCGTAGCCCGGATCTGGCACACAACCTGTCTACGCTCAAGATAGAGGTTGCTGTTGCGATTCTGGGCATGTACGACGAGATCGATATTTACGGGATCCCGA
>NZ_JAVKPV010000036.1:0-1258 GCF_040981075.1 Kocuria sp. CPCC 205263
TCGTAAGTTCAAGGGAAACTCCAAAGTTAAGCTCGGTGATTTCTGCAGGGCAAACAATGTCTCGGAAACTTCTTTTAAGAAGTGGCTGAAGCAATATGAAGAAGCAGGCATAGAGGGGTTGGCTCGTGCTGATGCTGAGATTGGGAACATACTTCCTGAGGGCATTGACAAAACCAAGGAGGGGTATAAGCGAGAAATCCTACGCTTGCGTATTGAGAATGAACGGCTCAAAAAAAAATATCTGGTGAGGCAGAACGAGGATGGGCAAACGGAGTATGTTCGTTTAAAAATGAAGAGTTCAAAATAGTGGACATGCTATCGCACGAGTATCCTGTCAAGGATATCTGCAAGATGATGGGAGTAAGTCGGTCGGGGTATTACAAGTGGCTTAGAAGAGAGCCTTCATCCCGTGAGATCAATCGTGAGTTCATGGTGGGTGTGGTTGAGGACATACACTCGGAACACCCTACACATGGCTACAGGTGGGTGGCGGCGTACATAAGAATCAATTTACAGTTGAGTATCAGCGACAATTTCTCTTATAAATGCTTCCAATATCTTGGTATTCAGTCACAAACGAGACACAAGATACATTACAAACCACGTAAGGTAAAGGATAAGTACCCCAACCTCATTTATTCCACGTGGGACACGGTAGACAGACCTCGACAAGTTATCGTCTCTGACATGACAGTCATCAAATACTCTTGGTTCTTCTTTGAGTTGACCATGTATTTCGATGTCTTTACGAAAGAAATCCTAACGTGGCATGTGGCTGAGAGACGTGGACATAGAGACCAGTACATTGATGGGCTAAATGATGTCATCAACCTGTTGAAGGGCACAGATGAGCCAACTGTTCTTCATACGGACCAAGGTAGCGTGTATGCTTCGCTCGCCTATAATGAGCTGATAAAGGACACGATGATTGTGAGGTCTATGTCCAGGGCAGGAAAGCCTACAGACAACCCTGTGAACGAATCCCTCAACGGATGGATAAAAGAGGAATTGTTCATAGACTTCAAGATTGAGACATGTAATTCAAGAAAGGAGTTCGAGGAGGCCTTGGACGCATACGTGGATTATTACAATGAGAAAAGACCATGTTATGCTATCGGCTATGATACGCCAAATAATTACAGGAAGAGGTTTTATAAAGGGGAGCTTCCAAGAAAGGACACTTTTGGGAAGCGAGAGGCTAATGCAACACCGAAGTTCATCACAGAACGGAAGAAAATGGCTGGAAATGAGAAAAATA
>NZ_JAVKPV010000060.1:0-596 GCF_040981075.1 Kocuria sp. CPCC 205263
ATCTCGATCTCTGAGCATGCGGCCAGATCCGCCGCAGTCCTGACTCCAGGATCAGCCGACACGCTTCGATTTTTGGTGACGTAGGTCAATGACCAGCTCCAGCGCTCCTGACTCACCTGCTTGTCAAATGGGGGGCGTGGCGCCTGGACGAGACGCAACACGAGAAACGTCGACGCCAAGATGGCTAACACCTGGTCTCATAACTCGGTCGATCGTTGCTCGTCGTCGCCCGGGTGGGTGACCATGCCCGCATGGCCACGAGAAAGCACCAATGGATGGTCGATGACCGGCTGTGGGAGCTGATCATCCCACTCATCCCGCCTCAGCCACCGCCTCGAAGGCCCGGAGGGCGGCCCCGGATCGATGACCGGGCTGCCTTGGAAGGCATCCTGTTCGTGCTCCACACCGGATGCCGGTGGCGGGACCTACCCGTGGAACTGGGTTGCGGGTCCGGGCACACCGCGTGGCGGCGGCTGCGCGAGTGGCAGCAGGCCGGGGTCTGGGAACAGCTCCACCGGGCCGTACTCGAGGAGCTGTCCGAGGAGCAGATCATCGACTGGTCCCGAGCCAGCATCGACTCGGTGTCGGTGCGGGCC